>NZ_JBSXNV010000038.1:0-14593 GCF_056857795.1 Aliiroseovarius sp. B-4 | reverse complement strand
CCCGTGCGCAGCGACGAGGAAGATCCCGTGCTCGGAGCCTTTCTCGATTTTGTCGAGGCCGATATCAAGGCGCATCCGGACCGCATTCGGGCGTTCGATGGGGCTTTGCATGACCGTCTTGCAGCACTGGTCGGAGACGTTAACGTCGATCTCGATGCGCCGCTATCGCTCGAGGATGAATGAGCGGCGATAGCGTGCCCGCCCAAGCGCCCCTTGTCGTAAACGGATGGTCGATTTATGCGCATCCGCTCTTTATGGACCAGCTCGAAGGGCTGACCCTGGAGGTCGAGGCGCGTAAGGCACGTGATCCCAAGACCTGGCAGAAGAAGAACTGCGCGAAGCGGCTGGCCGCCATCTTCAAGCTGGTCACTGAGGCCATACCGGCAGATCCCGGTGCCGCCGCCTTCCGGCAAGGCGGCACACTCGGCGATCACCGCAAGCACTGGTTCCGGGCGAAATTCTTCCAGCAGTATCGGTTGTTCTACCGGTTCAACAGCGATGCGAAGATCATCGTGGTGGCCTGGGTGAACGACGACAAGACCCTGCGCGCCTACGGCAGCAAGACGGATGCTTATGCGACGTTCAAAGGGATGCTGGAAGATGGCAATCCACCTGACGATTTCGACGCGCTCTTGAAAGAAGCTGCGGCGGAGGACAAGCGGTTCGAGACGTCCCTTGACGCGGTGCCTGACCGGTAAACGGCCAGTAGAAGGCTAGCCGTGAACCGTGCAGCATTTCCGGTTACGACGCTACGCTCCGAGATTTCGCAACGGCTTCTTAGCAACAAAGGCTTTCAGGACCATATCTGCGGTAGAACTCCTGCATATCTCCGATAACCCCGTCAAACGAAGGGGGCGGGCTTTCGTTTTTCCATGCCAAACTGGGCGCGGAATACTGACTACAGAAACATGAATGAGGACTGATAATGTGGGATTTTTCGTTTCGCCGCAGCTTGGGGTTGATGGTGCAGACATTACCCTTTGTGATTTTGCGTATGGCGGTCTACTTCGGAGCAGCGCTGGCCTATGTTCTTGTAACCGGAACTGGCGCAGGATTAGGTTGGGGCATTGGCGCACTTGGCGATGACGGATTTCGGACCTCGGCGACATTTTATGGAGGCGTGACTGGCTTCGCAGTCGTGTCGATCGTTATGTACTGGTTACGCGAATACATTCTATATATCGTAAAGGCTGGCCATATCGCCGTCATGGTTGAACTGATCGATAACCGAGCGATGCCCGAAGGCCGTAGCCAGATCGGGCATGCGCAAGCAATGGTGCGTGAAAGGTTCAGCGAGGCAAGCGTGCTTTTTGCCATCGACCAACTGGTCAAGGGCGTGCTGCGCGCGATTACTGGCCTGATCCGCGGTGTCTTTACCCTTCTGCCGATCCCTGGGGTGAGGCAGCTTGTCACGATCCTTCACGCCTTCCTGAATGTTGCGGTGGGCTTCATTGACGAAGTCATACTCGCCCACGGAATGCGCACCCGCGCTACCGATCCTTGGGGGTCGGCACGCATTGCACTTGTCCTGTATGCGCAGAATTACCGTCCGATGCTCAAGAATGCAGCCTGGATAACTTTGTTTGTTTACGGGCTGACGGCAATTCTCTTCTTTGTGATGCTGGCCCCCGCAGCGCTCATCAGCAACCTCTATCCCGGCGGCATGTCAGGAATAGGCATTGTGGTTGCCTTCATTCTGGCATGGTCCGTGAAACAGGCCCTAATCGAACCACTCGCCGTAGCATGCCTGTTGCAGGCTTATTTCCGCAAGGTCGAAGGTCAAAGCCCAGATCCGCAATGGGATGCCAGACTGGATCAAATGTCGCAGAAGTTCCGCGAGTTGAAGGCAAAGGCACTGCCTGAAAGCAAAAATGCACCCGAGAGCGAAGGGGCGGTGCGAAGCACCTGAAAGACGTCACCATGGCAATACGGTTTATTGTGCCGGCGGTCATGTTGCATGGTCAGCCAGTCACCCAAGACTGGACCACCGGGTTTTCCATGAAAGGCAACCATTTCACCTACGAAACAGCCGGACCATAATACGGATGATCACCCGGACAGGCGCATCCATACTGTGCGGCGTGCTTCGACCGGTATGCCCTGAACGAATGAATCGATCTGCATGATCCCGTAAAGGGTCGCCCAGTCTACCGCCATCATCCGGTAGGTAAACTCCATCGTCACGCCGTCGATCACAGCGGTTGATGTGCCGATCAACCTTGGCAACTCCAGTTGGGAACACCCTGCGGCCAAAGCCACATCCTCGGGAGAGAGGAGCGGCTCGGGGATCTCGGGGTTGTCGATTTCCACGACCCAGCGCGGCTCTTCTGCCGGCCGCAGGACAAGCGGTTCCTGCGCCTCGGGGTGGGTGGCCTGCAATGTGTCGCCGAGCTGAAAGATCGTGATCGTCTCGACCTCGCCATCACCTGGAAACGGCAGGACCATGCTACCCATCAGGACGTAGCCTGCCTGATGTTCGATCAGCCAGTCACCGGTGAAGACTTCTTGAATTTGCGCCCAGTCACCTGCACCTGACGTACCGCAGAGCGGCGGCTCTTCCGCAAGTGCCGGAGCAGCCATTACAATGCCAAAAACCCACAATATATTTTTCATGTCGTCCTCCTTGTGCAACTTTTCGGACCGTCATTCTTCGACAAAAAACGGTGTGTCGAACGTGCCCTCGATCGGGCGGCAGTTGTCAGGGTCGACCTCTGCCCCGAGGCCATCGGCAAAGCAGAGAACACCCCGGAAACTGCCAGCGGCATGACCCTTGTCGCCCTCTACCGACAACGTCGTGAAAGTCACTTCCAGCGGCTCCGGCGCGCCCTCGGACATCCAGAATTGCATGTTTCCATCGGGGGCAAAGCTCATGCTGGTCGAAATAGGTGCCGTTTCCGGTCCGGGGGCATGCGACATGAAATCGGCGTTAATGACGAAATTGCCGTCTTCCGTCAGCAGGCTCAGGGCGGAAATATTGTTGAGGGTCAGAAACAAATTGGCCGTCGGCGATACCAGATCACCATCGGTCACAATGACAGTTGAACGCTCGAAGGTTTCGTCGGCAAAGGTGGCCGTGATCGTGCCGATTTCCTCGACCTCCCACGCATGGGCCGGAAGGGCGAGCAATGGCAAGACGAATGCAAGAAGCGACAGGGTCCGTGACGGGAATGATTTCATGATGTATTATCCTTAGTTGCAATTCGGTGTCGTCAGCTGGAATGCGCCGGCATCGGATACTTGCGCCTGGCCTTGCGCGATCAAGGCCTCGCCAATCATACGAAAGTCATCATCAGCCAATCCCAGACCGTCGAGAATCTCGTTGATGTTCGACCGGTCGACGACACATCCGGCAGCCTCGATCGCCGCGACAGCACGCTCTGACTGGGTACCTGCGGTCGCAGTGCATGCTGGCGTCGTCAGGCGGAATACCCCCATTTGGGACACATCGGCGAGGCCTTCGGCGACAAGCTCTTCGCCGATCACGCGGAAAGCCTCGTCGCTTAGCCCGAGGCCGTCGAGAACCGCATTGATGTTCGTGTCGTCGATTGTGCAACCGGCAGCCTCGATCACCGCGACAGTCCGCTCTTTCGGGGTTTCGGCATGTGCTGCGGTTGTAGCGGATGCGATGCAGGCTACGAACAGAAGGGATGTTTTGGCCATATTCGATGTCTCCTTTCAGTCTGGTCGGTATCTGGAAAGCGGTGTTGCAGTCTTACGGGTCGGTCCACACCATCGGCATTGACCGGACAAGCCCCAGCAAATCGGCCTGACGGCGGATCCCTGTCTTGTCAAAAATGTTTCTTAGGTGGAACGCGACGGTGGTGGACGATACATCAAGCCGGTCGGCCACCTGATCGCGCCGCAGCCCTTCTGCGATCAGACGTGCAACGCAGGCTTCGGTCGGGGTGAGATCGAACAACTGGCGCAACGTCTCGGCATCAAGCGTCTGCTGACGTTCGGGGTCAGAGATGGTGAGCATAGCTGCGATGCCGTCCTTTCCCGCCGCCTGTCCAAGGGGCCGCCCCAGCACCATAAGGCGGCGGCCCCCCGTTTCGAGCAGGAGCGCCGCCTCGGCCACCTGGCCAGACGCCACCTGTTTGGCCAGTGTCACAAGTTTGCGGCCATCCTCGCCCTCGCCGCCCATGCGGGGGCCGAGATCAATCTTGGCCTGTCGTGCCAGGTCTTGCGCGGCGCGATTGGCATGGCGCACGCTGCCATCCTCTCCAAGCAGGACCACGCCGACCGCGAGCCGATCCAACACCACCGTACTTGGCGCATCGCGTCTAGCCGACCGCAATCGCGCCACCTGGTCGAGCCGCGCAGCGACCATGGCGCGCAGAAGATCGTAATCAATGGGCTTTGTGAGGTAATCGTCCGCACCGGCGCGGTGCCCCTCGATCATCTGTTCGCGCGAGGACAGCGCGGTCAGGAAAACGAAGGGAATGTCATCGAAATTGGGCCGCGTGGCCCGCAAATGCGCGAGCAGGGCGTGGCCGTCCATTCCGGGCATGACGATGTCGCACAGGATAAGGTCAGGGCGCCGGCTGTCGAGCTGATCCAGAGCTTCCTGCGCGTCACCCACCGCAATCACCCGATAGCTGGCCTCGCGTAGTTCAGCAGCGATGTCATCGCGCAACGAAGGTTCGTCCTCAATGCACAGGATCAGTGGGGCGGTCATGTCACCACCTTGCCCGGCAGGCTCAACCGCGCGATCAGCCCGCCGCCCTCACGCGGTTTGAGGGTCAGATCGCCGCCCTGAAGGCGTGCAAGATGGCGCGCCAGCGGCAGACCGAGTCCCGAACCCGGCAGATCGCGATGTCGCGCCCCACGCGCGAAATTATCGAAAGCGCAAGCCAGTTCTTCAGGTGTCATACCAGACCCTTGGTCACAGACGTCGCACATGGCCATATCGCCGCTGTATAGCGGTCTCACATCAATCTCGCTGTCGGGCGGGGAATACAGCAAGGCGTTGCCCAGCAGGTTTGCCATGATCTCGCTTGTCAGGACAGGATCGCAGATTGCAGTAACCGGACGGTTGCCAGTGCGAAGCGTCACACGGCGACCCGCCTGCAAATCCTCGATTGCGGTGGCGGCAATTCTATCAAGATCGTGACTATCCAGTTCGGGCGCAACCGCACCTCTATCGACCCGCGCCATCAGAAGTGCGGTGTCGGTCAGTCGAATAAGGCGCGCCACCGCCTTGCGCGACACGTCTGCCTTGGCGCGGATCACCTCGGGTGTGGGCGGTTTGCCAGATCGCGTCAGCCGGTGCATCGCGCTGTCGATGACCGCAAGCGGCGTCCGTACTTGGTGTGCGATCAGGTCGGCGAACCGCCGATAGCCCTCTGATGCTGCACGCTCGCGATTCAGGTCCCGTTGCAGCCGCTCGGCGCGGAGCCGGTCTACCCGAGCCCGCATCAGACGTCTTTCGCGGTCGACAAGCAAAACGGCGAGTGCGGCGCCTGAAATCAGAGCCCCCATAATGGCAGCCAGCGCCAAAAGGTGCAGTTTACGCAACCGATCAAGGCGCTCCGATTGCAGTTGCCACTCCCGCGACATGACCTGGCTGGCTTTCTGGCGCAGTGCCGTCGACAGCGCTGTGACATGCGCCTTCAGCGCTGCCGGGTCGCCACCATCGGCCGGATCGAGCCTGAGCAATCCGTCCCGCCAACCCATCAGCCCCTCTGCAAGTCCAGCCTCGCTGAGGAAGCGCCATTGGGGGCCGTCGCGCAGGAGATTCAAGCGTGACACCAGAAGATCATAACGCAGCAGCACCTCGGACGAGCTCGCATCGCTTGACAGGGCCGCGGAGAGAGACAGCGCCTCGATCTGGGTCTGACCGAAGATCCATGTCATATTTTGGGTTGCCGAAATCTGCATTTGCCGTTCGATGCGGATGATGTTGGCTGCTGCAACAACCAGCAGCCCCAGACATACTACAATCAACGCACCCAAGCCGGCATAGCGCCAGTGTGCGCCCAATCGGTTCATTGCACATGCAGCGCGCTGAGTTGCCAGACCCAGCGCATGTCATAGCGGATATCGGCCAGCACGCTGTGATCGTCGCGGGGGTACACAATCCAGACAGGCCCTTTGTCGCGCGGTGTGAGTGCAATGCCGTCCATGTAAAGCGCCGCGATGACGTCGAACTCGTGGAAATCATCCATCGGAATGTCGATCACATAGTCGTTGAGTGCGCGGGCCGTCACGGTGTCGCCACTGGCCTGCGCACGATCAAGGATATCGCGCATCAACACGCCACGGAACACCGGCTGGCCATCGGTCACAGTCGTTGAAGTCGCGATCTCGTGCCACTCGAGCTCGTCCAGGTCTGCCTGTGTCAGCTCCACCTGTCCGCCGGTGACTGCACCGGTCAATGTCAAAAGCACTTCTTCGGCAGCCGCTCCGGACGCGCTCAGCGCCAACATAACTGTTCCAAACAGCAGGCGTTTCATGACTGTCATCGGCAACTATCCGTAAAGACTTCTAAAAACGGGCTTAGGATAACACGCAAAATCGCATCGTGCCCACTCCAAACGAACGGGGCGAGATTCTCCAGACAGGTTTACGAAGTAGGCCCACCAGACGGGGGATACGAAGTGCGAATCACACCACGTTTCATGGATGCCTTGTGGCTGGCTTTGGGGCTCATGGCAGGTAGCGCGGCAGCGCAGGACCAGGCAGGGTTTGTTACCGGAAGTTTGGGGGACACGCCGCTTGAACTAACCGTGTCGCCTGACTTTTCGGACGCAACCATTGTCGGAACCTATGTCGATACCTCCCTTCTTGCCACGCAGGTCGACGGAGCCGAGGGGCCGGTAACGCTGATCCTCACTTTCAACGGAGACCTGTCTGATCTTGCGGAAGTGACAGTCGAAATTGCCTTTGCACGCGAGATGGGCCGTAACTGGTTAGGCGATAAAAGCGGCCTTTCGCTGAAGCTTGACAAGTTTGATGCAGCCGATGGCGTGATCGCCGTCGCGGGCACCGTTACCGGCGAGGTCACCGGCGGCCCAGATCAGGAAACTCTGCCGGTAACGGTCAGCTTCAACGCCCGAATGAAGGAGACGGACTGATATGTGTCGCCTCATCCTTGCCCTTATATTTTTGACCACCCCACTTGGCGCAACCCCGGTTGATGGTGTCTATGACGGGTTCGACTGCACCGCGCCCGTCAGCGACCAGCGCGTAACGATCCAAGGTGATCGACTGATCTACTTTGAGTCAAGCTGCCGCCTGACCGATCCACAGACTGTCGAAGGTTGGGAAGGCGCGACGCTTTATTGGGCCAACTGCCGTGGCGAAGGACAGGATTGGCGTGAACGGACTCTGTTAATGACTCGAATGGGCGGCGATCTCATCGTTATTGGCGACGGGTGGGCCGAGCGCTATGCGCCCTGCCTCAACCAACAACAGGGGGCCGATTGATGCGCACCATGATTTTTGCAACACTTCTGTGTGGTGCAACACCGCTTATGTCGGATACCGCAACAGTGGTTGTCTTCGACGCCTCCGGCTCGATGTGGAACCGTCTCCAAGGCGATCTCAGCCGCATAGAAGTGGCCCGCGATGTCATGGGCAACTATTTCGTCGATCGTAACCCTGATGCACCTTACGCGATCGTGGCTTACGGTCATAATCGCCGCGGTGATTGCAGCGATATCGAGGTGGTCACACCAATGGGCCAGCATACCGGTGCCGGACAGGCCAACCGGATCGTGGGGCTTATCCCACAGGGGATGACTCCCCTCACCGACGCGTTGCGGGTCGCCCGCGACCAGATCCCGCCAACCGCCGAGTCCGCGGACATCGTGCTCATCACCGACGGGCTGGAGAATTGCGGCGGCGATCCTTGTGCACTGGCAGCGCAGTTCGCTGCCGAAGGCATCGACCTGCGCGCGCATGTCGTAGGTTTTGGAATGGCACCGGGCGAGGTGGGGGCGCTGGCCTGTCTGCCTGACCAGACGGGCGGGCTTCTACTGGAAGCTGCGACCGGGGCGGAACTGACGGCTGCCCTTGCGCAGGTGACACCCGCTGAACCCGTTGCCAACACGGTGGTTATGTCACTTTTCGCCGTCTCCGCCGAGACGTCCGCGCCGCTGGGTGCCGCCGACTGGCGGATCACCGATGCCAATGGCCAGCTTGTCGCGGAAGGTGAAGGACGTGATCCTTTCGACATTGCCCTGCCGCCAGGAGAATATAGCATTGCCGCCACCGCACCGGGCTATACTGGCGAAGTGCCGTTGACTGTGCGTGCTGACATTGTTCAGCGCGTCGCTGTGCCGCTGATCGAAGATCGTCCCGAGGCGTCGCTTGATGCACTCAAGACCGCACCGGCAGGCGGCACGCTGGATGTGGACTGGACCGGACCGGATGCCGATGGTGACCGCATCACCCTCGCACGGCAAGGAGCGGCAGCGGGCGATATTCTGGCGGTGACGCTGACCCGACGCGGCACCCCGGCCACACTGCGCCTTCCTGACGAAACCGGCACGTTCGAGCTGCGCTACGAGCAATATGAACCGCAGCGCATCCTTGTCACGCGCCAGATCTCGTTGACCGCAACCGAGGCCAGCATCACAGCGCCCGTCGCCGTTCAGCTTGACGAGAGGTTCGAAATCGACTGGACCGGTCCCGCTGGACCACAGGACGAGATCGTTCTGGCCGAGATTGGATCGCCCGATGATGCGCGCATCACGGCGACGCAGACCCGATGGGGATCTCCGGCGAAGTTGAAGGCGCCCGACGTGGCTGGAACTTATGAGTTGCGCTACCGCGTTGGTGCCTCGGGCCGCATCCTCGCGCGCAGCCAATTCACCATAGGAGGCACTGAATGACCCGCATCGTCCCGTTCCTGACAGCCGTCGGCCTGCTGGCAGCCTGCCTGCCGACCGATCAGGCCTCCTTTGACGAACCTTCCGCCAGGTTCGTCAGTTTTGCCCCTGTCAAACAGGATCGCAGCGGTTCCTGCATCGTCGGCTTTACGGTCACCTACCCGGAAGGCATATCGCCCCACAAACGCCGCATTACGATCGAGGAACCTGCCCTTGGTGCTTCGACCAGCTATGATCTGCCAATCCCCGCGCTTGGTCCTTCGGGCGCATTCACGCAGCAAGATGGCATGGTGACCTTTGCCGGGTTGGGCAATGCCACCGTGATCGACTGTGATCCCGAGCTGACCCGGCGCACCCTGTCCGTCGGTGCCTGTACCGAAGGCCAATGCGCACCTGCGCGTTTCGTGCCGGATGCGTCCTTGGCATCGCTGGGACTTGAAGGGAGGGTCCAGTGATGATCCGCGTCATACTATCAGCCTTGTTGATCGCGCTGACCAATCCGGCGCTGGCCCAGCAAAACACTGCTATTCAAAATGAGATCTGTTCGGAGACACCCCGCGGTTCGGATCGGCTCGACCTGCGGCGGATCGGTCCGATGCTGGAAGGCAGCTGGGCTGAGATATCAAAGGGTATCGGAATGACGATGGGCGTTCACAGGAATGAAGTCGAGATTGTCTATGACCGCATGCGCAACCGGCTTTACCTTAGCAGTGACGGGATGCAGACCGAACTGGTGCCGGTGCGGGGTGGCAACAGGGAACTGCGTTACGATTTCACTGCGCAGAGAGCTATGCCACGAGAGATGTTCGCGATCGAACCGGAGCTGACCGAATGGGCATATGTGCTGGGTTGTGACATCGACCTTGCTCCGCAGTTTTCCTGGCAAGTCGGTAGCGGCACACGGCGCGCGGATGGCATCATCAGCTTCTTGTCGGAAATGGACGCTATCGGAACAAAATGGAACTCAGGGAGGGGCGCCCGTGAAGTAAGCCTGACAAAGAGATGAGCAGCATGAAACCGATCCTTGCCCTTGGTCTTTCATTGATGGCGGCTCCGACATTCGCCCTCGACTCCATCGGCACAGTCACCGCACGGCTTGAAGGGGCGGACCTGTCATGGCAGGTTCTGACCACGGACGACGGCGCAGCGATGGTGCAGGTGAACAATATCGGCCCGCTGACCATGATAGATACGCATGCAATGGGCGATGGTGATGTCTATATCGGTCTCATCTTTCAGGGTGAACCCGCAATAGATGTAACGCCTGTCGGCATCACCATCGACATCAGTCCCGAAAGCGCCGCAGGCCCCGTCTGGAAAAGCGAAAGCGCAACTGTCACGCCAAAGCTGTCGATCGAAATGCTGAGCCTCGACGGCGCGGGCAGGATGGAGGCGGGCTTTGAAGCGATGCTGTGCCGCAGCGATGCCCCGGCGACCTGCGAAACGGTGACTGGCCGGATAGAGACCGATCTGGGACTGCCATGAATCTGTCCTCGCTGCTGGCCGATCCCCTGCGCGTGGTGGAACAGAGTGACTCGGTGCTCGAAATCGAGAACCGCCCGACACGCCGTGCAACCATCACCTTGGGCGGTATCCTGCTTGCGGTTGCGATGGCCCTTGCCGCGATGGCCGACGGGGCCATCGGAACCGGTGTCTTGGTTTTGGCCGTGACCGGGTTTATTGGTTGGATGATCCTTCACGAGACTGTTCAACTTACGCAACTCCGCCTTGAGCGGCCCACCGATCAGGCTCGCCTGCGCGTGACCGGCCTCAAGGGCCGCCAAGAACAGAACCTCCGGTTGTCGAACGTGCACCGGGCAGAAACACGCATCCGCTATGGCAAGCAGACAAACCAGGAAACCATTGAACTCTACCTTGTCGGCTCTAAAGGTGACGGCATCAGCGAAACCTTGATCCCGTTGGGCCGGGCGGACACCGAAGACGTCATCCGCATGGCCAAGCTCATCACCGACTGGCTTGACGGCGTACAACGCGGAGGCCAGCCATGATGGCCCGAACCAATACTCCCGACCGCTTCGAGGTCGAACTGGCGATCCCGCGCTTCATCCTGTGGTTCATGATGGCCCCTGTTGTTCCGGTCACCCTCTTCGGATTGGTGAACCTGCTGGGCGGCGAGGTCCTGACTGGCCTGATCCTCCTTTTGGGCCTCAACGGGGCCTTCTACCTTGGCTATGTCGCGTTGTCCGAGCGTACCGTCCTTGTACTCGACAAACAGAAAGGGCTGGTCGCGATCCGCCGCGAGTCGCGGTTTCGCGCGCGTTCCGACAACTATCCGCTGGAGGCGCTGGACAGTGCGGAGCTTGACCGCAGCAATACCTCTGCGGAAAGCCGCACCACCTCTAAGGTGATGCTGGTCTTTCGGAACAGCCGCCCGGCGACCCGGATTCCGCTGTCGGGTTGGGGTGTCTCCGGTGACGGGCCGGGCAGGATCGCCGACGAAATCAATGACTGGCTACGCCACCAACAAATCTGATTTTTCAATGAAACATCTGGAGACCCGGCATGACCTTTAGACCCCACCTCGTCCTGGCAACCTGTCTGGCCACTACCCTTGCCACAGCCAACTATGCGCAAAGCTTGGGAACGGTGACACTGATCGTCGCAGACCAAGAGCGGACAATTCCGGTCTGGGCTGAACAGAGCGACTGGAGCGGTAGTGAAAGCTGGCCATCCATCAATATTTACGCACGCGACTTCAGTGACAACGGCGAAGAGCCCGCGTTGATAAGCCTGAGCTTCGAGGCTTCCGGTTGGCAGCCAAGCGTGCCCGAGATGGACATGGTTCTTTACGAGAACCGAAAATCCGTCGGAACGCTTTTTGCCCGCGAGGAGGAGGAGCGCGGCGGATTGACCGTTATCGTCGATAGCCATGCCTTCGATGGAACATCACTAAGCCTGACCGGCAGCTTTGAAGCCATGCTTGGCCCCTCGGACAACTATGGGAACGATATCGACCTATCACAGGGCGTTTCGGTGACAGGCACCTTCGACGTCGTGCTGGAGACGCTGGAATAACTCTACACCTCAAGAGCAGCCCCGTTCAGAAATGGGCATGGCTAGAAGCGCATTTCGATTGCCAACGAGAAACGCCAATGCCATGCGCCGCGCGATTTATCCTGATTGCTTAAAATTGATCTGCTTAATCAGATAAAAGTGCTTTCTCCTGTCCGGTGGATTCTGTTCAAGCTCGGTAGGTTTTGCCTTGGTCACTTCACCAATAGGAAAAGAAAAAGCCTGCTTTGAGAAAAGTGTTTCAACTTTTCAAAGGAGGCCCCCATGACCATAGCATCACAGTACATGCCAGATCGTCACCGCGACGCACTACAGGCGGGGCCGGCAGAAACGCCGCTGCTACCGCATCGAGGAAACCGGTGGGCTCATACGCCTGTCGAAGGCCTCGCTTGCGGGCTCGGAGCTGCTCAGCTCCGCGAAAGTCGCGGCCAGTCCTGTGCTGGCGGAGTATCTCGCGGGGCAGGGTGGCTGAGTTTCCCGCTGAGACAACACCACGGGACCACGCGCACACATACTGCCGACTTGAATTCGTATCTCAAATGAGATACACTACTCCCATCAACTGGAGGACCATCCATGCCTGCCCAAACATCCATGCTTCATGTCCGTGTTGACGATCAGCTGAAAGCACAGGCTTCGGACGCACTTGCGGGCGTCGGTCTGACGCTCTCCGACGCGGTGCGTATTCTTCTGACCCGCGTGGCCGCAGAAGGCGGCTTGCCTGCCGGATTGACCGCTGATCCGGATGCCTATGACGCCTGGTTCAGGGCGAAGGTACAGGAAGCGCTGGACGATCCAAGGCCCACAACGCCCCATGCCAAGGCGATGCAAGATGCCCAGGCATTGATTGACGGGAAGCGCCTTGCCAAATCTTGAATGGAAAGCCACGGCCATAGCCGACTTGCTGGCAATCATTGACTACATCTCTGACGACAACCCGGATGCCGCCCAAGTTCTCAAAGACGAGATTGAACACAAGACGTCCCTCCTTCCAGAACGCCCTCAGATGTACCGCGCGGGCCGTGTGGACGGGACTAGGGAGATGGTTGTTCGGCCGAACTACATCGTGGTTTATGCTGAAAGCCCTGAGATGGTGACCATTTTGCGCGTTCTTCATGCTGCGCAGCAGTGGCCATGATCGGGGTGCCGGCCCCCCGCTAAGAAATTGCCCGCTCTACGCCTTCAAAGTGTAGAGCGGGCTTTTTGTCCTTTGGAACTCAGACCCTGATCCAAAGGAAACCCCCATGTCCAAGCCCCGCTCAACGCCTCCCAATCCTGTTGAATCCGATGCAAACCTAGCCTCTGCCTTCGCGCAGATCGGCGCGGAGATCGTCCACCAACCCCTGCGCAGCTCAGCGCTGGCGCGTATCATGCGCGAGACGTTTCATGGCAGCGATGCCGGCGGTGCCTGGGACTGGCGCATGGCCTATGACCTGATGCAGGCCGCTGCCATCCAGGTGCTGCTGCGTGGGGAAGGTGCTTCAGGTGACATCGCCGCTGCAAAGCTGCTTGCCTCACGGCTCCTGACGGAAACGCGCCGGTCAGAGCAGCAGATCCGGCTGCAGCAGTTTTCCACGCCGCTGCCATTTGCGGCGCTGGTCTTGCGGGCCACGGCGATCCGCAAGGGCGAGACCGTTCTGGAGCCCTCGGCGGGCACCGGTGCACTGGCCGCTTTCGCCGCCCGGGCTGGTGCAACGCTTTTGCTCAACGAGATCGACCCCTTTCGCCAGCGCCTCCTGCGCGCGGTTTTCGGCGGCGAGGTGACGGGCTATGACGGCGAGCATATCGACGATCTGCTGCAGTCGCCGCTTCTACCCGACGTCGTGGTGATGAACCCGCCCTTCGCCTCCTCGGTCGACCGATCCCGCGACAAGCACATCGCCGCCAAACATCTCATCGCGGCTGCAAAGCGTCTCGCGCCCGGTGGGCGGCTGGTGGCGATCATGCCGCCGGGGTTCACGCCCGAACGCGATGCCGCGCATTGGTCCCGCGCCTGCGGTCTCCTGACGCCGCGATTGGCGCTGACGATGCCGGGGCAGGTCTATCGCAAGCTCGGCACCTCTGTCGAGACCCAGCTCATGGTCTTCGACAAGGTGCAGGAGGACGGCGAGATGATCCGCGTCCCTGTGCGGGATCTGGATGAAGCCTTGGCATATGTCGATGCTGTGGCCTCAACCCGGACGGAGATGCGCCCTGCCCAAAGGGTGGCGTCGATGCCGCACGCGCGGCCGACCGTTCAATCTTCTGCCCCGCGCAAGACCGCCGTTGCGCCTATCGCCGCCTCCAAACTCAGAGCGAATGCCATCCGCCCGCTCAGCTTCACAAGTTTCGAGGCCCCGCGCAACAACACGCCCATCTCGGACATCTATGCGCGCTACCGTCCGCAACGGATCGAGATTGCGGGTGCGCAGGAACATCCCACGCCGCTCGTTGAAAGCATCGCCATGGCCTCGGTTGTCCCGCCCATGCCCTCAAATTCGGGCCGTGATGACTTGCGCCTGCCCGCACGGTTGGTCGAGGAGGGAGATCTCTCCGAGGCGCAGCTCGAGACCATCATCATGGCGCATGATGCCCATGGGCGTGATCTGCCCGGGCGGTTTACGATCGATGACGACCAGACCAAACTGACGCGCGCAGATGATGACCCGGACGCACGTGCCTATCGCCTCGGGTATTTCCTCGGCGACGGCACCGGCTGCGGCAAGGGGCGCGAATGCGCCGGGCTC